>NZ_JACSLP010000030.1:0-479 GCF_018618175.1 Exiguobacterium sp. s50 | reverse complement strand
AAAGGTGGATTGTCCCGACGTGAGTCGGTCCAATCCACCTTTTTTCAGTTCACGCTCGGATAGAGCGGAGGTTTTTCAGTGCCCTCCGCATTCGTGACGGTTTGGCATTATGATTCGAGAGCAACGCACTCAAACAAAATCGATTGATGGGAATGTACAGGTTCGTCTTTGGTTCCCGTTTGTTCAAAGACAGGCTTTTCAATCCTACGTACCGGGCGATACCCCATTTGAGCAATTCGATTTAAACAGTCATCGATTGTCTCGTTTGGCTCGACGTATACTTTGATTTTTTTGGCCATCTGTTCTTCCTCTCTTTCATTTGAATCACGATATAAATAAAAAAAGCGGCGGCCCTTGAGCGAATGCTCCAGAACCACCGTTTGCCTGGCGACGTCCTATCCTCACAGGGGGAGACCCCCAACTACTTTCGGCGCTGAAGCGCTTAACTTCCGTGTTCGGCATGGGAACGGGTGTGACCA
>NZ_JACSLP010000029.1:0-526 GCF_018618175.1 Exiguobacterium sp. s50 | reverse complement strand
CCGCCACACCATATTTTATCGGTGTGAGGTAGCCTAATTTTTCTTGGATACGTTCTTCGTTGTAGTAAGTTAAGTAATTATTCACCCGCTCACGCACTTCATAGTCGCTTAACGAGTTGAACTTGACGTACTGGAATTCCTCAGACTTCAAGTTCGAATGAAACGATTCGATCACCGCATTATCCCAACAGTTGCCTCTTCGAGACATGCTGCTCGTCAGATGCTTCCTCTTTACGAAATCTTGAAAGGCATATGATGTATAGACACTTCCTTGATCTGAATGGATGATGATCCCTTCGGGATTGTTCCGACTCTCCAACGCCATCCTTAACGTATCGATGACGAGGGGCGTCTGTTGATGATCGTATAGCTTATAGGCAACAATCTCATTGTTGAATAGGTCGATGATCGTGGAGAGGTACTTCGTCGTTCCCCCGTATTGGATGTAGGTGATGTCCGTCACCCACTTCTTATTCGGTCTACTGGCAGTGAAGTCTCGCTTGAGAAGGTCAGGGGCGATGACGAT
>NZ_JACSLP010000028.1:0-761 GCF_018618175.1 Exiguobacterium sp. s50 | reverse complement strand
CCGTTCCCATGCCGAACACGGAAGTTAAGCGCTTCAGCGCCGAAAGTAGTTGGGGGTCTCCCCCTGTGAGGATAGGACGCTGCCAGGCATTACATATTTGGAGGATTAGCTCAGCTGGGAGAGCACCTGCCTTACAAGCAGGGGGTCGGCGGTTCGATCCCGTCATCCTCCACCATTACACCTGCCGGTGTAGCTCAGTTGGTAGAGCATCTGACTTGTAATCAGAGGGTCGAGGGTTCGAATCCTTTCGCCGGCACCATTTTTTAAAATAGTCTACCGCATGAATTATACCTTGCCGGGGTGGCGGAATTGGTAGACGCACAGGACTTAAAATCCTGCGAGGGTTTCCTCGTGCCGGTTCAAGTCCGGCCCTCGGTACCATCTTAATATCCCATGAAAGTTCATTCGTCTCGCACCCTTAGCTCAGCTGGATAGAGCGTTAGACTACGAATCTAAAGGCCGGGAGTTCGAATCTCTCAGGGTGCACCATCTATTTCGGGAAGTAGCTCAGCTTGGTAGAGCACTTGGTTTGGGACCAAGGGGTCGCAGGTTCGAATCCTGTCTTCCCGACCATCATAACTTTTGGGGCCTTAGCTCAGCTGGGAGAGCGCCTGCCTTGCACGCAGGAGGTCAGCGGTTCGATCCCGCTAGGCTCCACCAATTCTTTAAACCGACGAACTTTGAAAACTGAACGATGAGGCAAAAAAAGTTTTACAATTTTTGAATGAAGCGCAAGCTTCGTCATTTTTAAAGAGCTATAT
>NZ_JACSLP010000027.1:0-1189 GCF_018618175.1 Exiguobacterium sp. s50 | reverse complement strand
CCCGTTCCCATGCCGAACACGGAAGTTAAGCGCTTCAGCGCCGAAAGTAGTTGGGGGTCTCCCCCTGTGAGGATAGGACGCTGCCAGGCTGTTTATTTTTTTGAAAAAATTATTGACTTTCTTCTTGAGGAGACTTAAAATAGGTAAAGTCGATACAGTAATTATTTAAAACGGTCCCGTGGTGTAGTGGTTAACATGTCTGCCTGTCACGCAGAAGATCGCGGGTTCGAATCCCGTCGGGACCGCCATTTTTTTATTTAATTTAATAAGTTGGCTTTGTAGCTCAGTTGGTAGAGCAAAGGACTGAAAATCCTTGTGTCGGCGGTTCGATTCCGTCCAAAGCCACCATTTACAGCGCCGGTGTAGCTCAGTTGGTAGAGCATCTGACTTGTAATCAGAGGGTCGAGGGTTCGAATCCTTTCGCCGGCACCATTTTTCTCATGGCGGTTGTGGCGAAGTGGTTAACGCACCGGATTGTGATTCCGGCATTCGAGGGTTCAATTCCCTTCAGCCGCCCCATTTTTTAAAAATTAATGAGCCATTAGCTCAGTTGGTAGAGCATCTGACTTTTAATCAGAGGGTCGCAGGTTCGAGCCCTGCATGGCTCACCATTTCTCATTAATTTCTATACTTAAATACTTTATATGCGGGTGTGGCGGAATTGGTAGACGCGCTAGACTTAGGATCTAGTGTCTTTGACGTGGGGGTTCGAGTCCCTTCACCCGCATCTCTAATCTAATTTTATATTGCGGAAGTAGTTCAGTGGTAGAATACGACCTTGCCAAGGTCGGGGTCGCGGGTTCGAATCCCGTCTTCCGCTCCAATTATATGCGGTCGTGGCGGAATCGGTAGACGCGCTAGGTTGAGGGCCTAGTGGTGGTTAACACCGTGGAGGTTCAAGTCCTCTCGACCGCATTAATGCACCCTTAGCTCAGCTGGATAGAGCGTTAGACTACGAATCTAAAGGCCGGGAGTTCGAATCTCTCAGGGTGCACCATTTATAACGGGAAGTAGCTCAGCTTGGTAGAGCACTTGGTTTGGGACCAAGGGGTCGCAGGTTCGAATCCTGTCTTCCCGACCATTTCTTAATTCAATTTGGTCTTTGAAAACTGAACGATGAGGCAAAAAAAGTTTTACAATTTTTGAATGAAGCGCAAGCTTCGTCATTTTTAAAGAGCTATATCAAATT
>NZ_JACSLP010000026.1:0-1458 GCF_018618175.1 Exiguobacterium sp. s50 | reverse complement strand
TAATCTGTACCCCATGTAAAGGACATTAATAAAAAAACTTATGCTGCTTCAAGGAGATGATTCCTGTACTGTACGGGAGTCATCTTTTTCATGTTCCATTGATAACGATGATGGTTGTAATAGTTAATGGTTTTTTGGATTTCACGCTGTAGTGAATCGAACGTGGTACAGGCCTTTAACTCGACGATATCCTTGAAATGTCCAAAGAATGATTCCTGGACGGCGTTATCCCAACAGTTGCCCCGTCGGGACATGGATTGACCTAGTTTCATACGCTTCACCTCTTTCTGGTAGGTCGGGCTCGTGTAGTGCCCTCCTTGATCTGAATGGATGAATGCGTCCTTGTCCAAGCGAATCCTCCGGTTCTTCCGTAAACGCTTCAACGTGTCCAATACAATGTCGAGATTGATGTTCTCAGAGAGTTGATGCGCCAATACCTCATTGGTCGAACCATCCACGATGGTCGAAAGATAGGCCCGCTTACCGTTCCCGTAAAATATGTAGGTGATATCGGTGAGAAGCACCTTATAGGGCGTGCCCTGTTTGAATTCGCGTTTGAGGTGATTCGGCACCACCCGGTGCTCGGCCGTCGCCTTAATGAGCCGTTTGTATGGTTTCGCCTTGCGGATTGGACACACGATGTTGTATTTCCGCATGATACGTCGGATGCACTTCAGGTTCATCGTCACACCGAAATGGCCAGATAGCACCATCTTGATCTGCCTAGCACCCTTCTTGCGCTTCTTGAAGTGGAACGCCTTCAGAACAAGGTCACGAAGAGCCATGTCTCTCGATTCGTGCTCCTGTCTGATCTGTCTCCTCCGTTCCGAGAAATAGGCGTGGTATCCCTGACGTGACACCCCGGCCACCTGACAGAGATGGCTGACCATCCCCTTCATTTTATGCTTGATGATGACACCTTGAATCAGCTCATACTTTTGCGATGCGCTTAGTCCAGCTTTCCTCTCCCTTCCGCCAGGCGGATCTCCTTTAATAGTTCGACCTCTGCTTTCAACAGCTTGTTTTCGGCCTCGAGCTTCGCGTACCTTTCTTCTGTCGACAGCTCTCTATCTCTCCAACGTCCTGAATTACTTGATCGTGTATCGCGCAGCCCCATTACACCATCTTTTCGGTAAGCCCTTGTCCAGCGGTTTTTACAAGAATTCATACGCCGTTCACCGAGAACCTCCACATCGAACCCACATCCCCGGAAGATTTCCACAGGGAACTTTCCTTCCAACGTCTGTGCTATAAAGAGTTCCTTGAACTCATCGGTATACGTGATCCCTTTCGGGCTCACAGATTTAACGTAAGGATTTGCGGCTAGCGCATCTATTTCTTTTGACGTAAATATCTTCTTCGACACTCGAATTCACTCCCAATATGATTTAGTCCAGTGTACACAAAAAACCTGAGCAATAGACTTTTTTAAGTGTCTACTACTCAGGGTACAGTTTA
>NZ_JACSLP010000025.1:0-1475 GCF_018618175.1 Exiguobacterium sp. s50 | reverse complement strand
TCGTTAAGTGATTGGGATACATGGTCGCGACGTCCCTGATGATGTTGAACTGGTCACGTCGGTATCTCGGGTAACGCTTTGAGAGCTCACCCAGATAATCGGACGCCGCCTCTCTGTCCTCGAAATAGGTGAGGACCTGTTGCTTCAGTTCTTCGATTCCTTTGGAACGATCCCGAAGGTGGTCACGGCTTTGAATCAGTTTTCCGCTCTCTTTGCTGACCCGGTGGTCTGCAATCACTTCTCCCTCGGGAGATTCGCGAATCAATAACCGTTCCTGTTCGGTCACTTCGAGGAACACCACTTTCTTCTTGACCGATGAGTAGGTCCCGATTGGGACGGTGTAACGGTTTGAGCGATAACGGATTGTGTTGTCCTTGCTGACGTTCCTTGCTATACTTTCGGTACGGATACTTTCGAAAGAGAGTAGCGATAAGACCGGTTGTAAGTGTTGTTTTTCGACGGAGAACACTTCAGCTGGTCTTTTTTTCGTTGTCTGATGGACGTTATGATTTCCTGTCCTCTCCAGCCATCTCATGGAACGGTCGTTCCAATCCTCGATATGCCGATACACTCGGCTGTCTGCGAAGTTCCGTTTGATGTACTTCACGACGTTCTCGATCATACCCTTTGACTCCGGGTCGGCCCGACGACATAAGTGGATTCTAAACTTTCGTTCGTTCACGTAGGCTTGAAACTCATTGGTCAATAGGACGTCACCTGCGTTCTCGTTGATTGCGATGAGGTGATCCTGGTCATAGACGATTTCAGAAGGACGCCCACCATAGAATTGGAATGCATTTTCGTGGCAGTGAATAGTGTCCTTGGTGGTGAACGGTCGTTCTCTCCATTCGACATACTTCATCCGAGAGTGCGCAAGCACGAACGCAATGAAATAAAGCTTTATCATTTTTCCATCTTTAGTTCGTTGTCTGGTCTCACCCCAGTCCACCTGTATTTGCTTGCCCATTGGTTGTTCTGGGATGGCCTCGTAATGGCGGACAATCCTTTTCTTTTCAATCTGATAGATTTCTCGGATTTCCTTCACGTATGTCCTGACCGTGCTCGATCCGACCGACAGGTCGGGATATCTTTCAAGTAACCAGTCATGTACTTGTGCGCTGCTCAAATGCGGATACTCCTCCAACCATGCAATGATCCAGTCTCGGTAGGCATCGAGCTTCTTCTTTCGTGAGCAGGCTTTCTCGTCAAATTCATGTAGGGCATCTTCATATGTCATCTTCAGGTACTTATATACCGTCGGTCTTGATACCTTCAGTGCTGTGGCGATTTGAGCCACTTTCATGTTTTGCTGATACATTTGATGAATCTTGATGTGTAGCACTAACTTTTCCTCCAAATCCATTCCCTCCAGATAAAATAGCCTCAACTACTCTATCGGAGTTCTGTTCTGATTTTTCGGCAATAGTGTAAAATCGTATCGAGCAAAAACTGTCAATTTTATTTTAGCGTTCACA
>NZ_JACSLP010000024.1:0-1833 GCF_018618175.1 Exiguobacterium sp. s50 | reverse complement strand
GAGGGCACTGAAAAACTTCAAATGATTTTGAACAGAGGAGCGTCGTCCCGGGAGGGATGACGCTCCTCTGTTTTCATCGCCCTTCAGCCGCCCTGTCCGGCACGCCGCTTTCCTGGGGGCGGGCAGCGAGCCGCATCGCGACGTCGTCGCTGCTGGGTCTCGCCTCGCCCGCTGATCCCCCGGGAGTCGGCGTGCCCCCGGGCGGCGCTGTACGCGCCCGCCATTCCGGACTATACTGGCTGTAACCAACCAACCTGGAGGCGATCCCGATGATGCCAGACCTGCCGAACATGCCGCCGAGCCCGTATGCGGCCCTCTATGACCTGTTGATCCCGGCCGATGACGAGCTGCGGCTCATCCATGACCTCGTCCCGTTCGATTTCATCACCGAGCTGCTCGAGGACACGTATTGCCACGACAACGGTCGGATGGCCGTCCATCCTGTCCGGATGTTCAAATACCTGTTCCTGAAGGCGCATTCGAACCTGTCCGACGTCGACCTCGTCAGACGGGCGAAGACCGACCTCGCCTACAAATATTTCCTGGACCTGGCGCCGGAGGATGACGTCATCAACCCTTCCTCGCTCACGAAGTTCCGCCGTCAGCGCATGGGTGACGACGGGCTGCTCGACGAGCTGCTCGGGCACACGGTCCAGGTCGCGAAGGAGATGGGACTGCTCAAGGCACGGACGTTGATCGTCGACGCGACCCATTCCCGGGCCCGGTACGGGCAAAAACCGATCGGACAGGCGATCATCGAGGAGGCGAAGGGACTCCGCCATTCGTGCTACAAGGAAAACGAACACGCGAAGGGCCGCTTCCCGGAGAAAGTGGACGAGTCAGATATCGACCAGCTCCTCATGTACGCGCTCGCCGTCGCCGAGACCGTCGAGTCCGAGATGCCGGAACTGATGGTCCGGGAACACATCCGTGACCGGGTGAACCGTGTCCGCGAGTTCGCGGAGGATGCCCATGTCGAGCTTCAGGTCTCTAGGGATCCCGATGCCCGCACCGGGCACAAGAGCGCCGACTCGTCCTTCTTCGGTTACAAACACCATCTCGCGATGACGGAGGAGGGCATCATCACCGCCGTCGTCGTCACATCCGGCGAGGCGCCGGACGGGCACCAGCTGGCCAGACTCGTCGAGAAGAGCCATCGCGCGGGGGCCGCGTTCGACCACATCGTGGGCGACGGGGCCTATTCAAGCCGGGACAACCTGATCTATGCCGCCTCGCAAGGATGCAAGCTCGTCGCGCCGTTGAACCCGCAGGTCTATTCGCCGGCACCGAACCGTGTCGAAGGCTTCACCTACAACAAGGATGCCGAACGTTACGTCTGCCCAGCCGGGCACATGGCCGTCCGCAAGGTCCGGGGCGGGCGAAAGAACGTCGGGAAGAACCAAGTGGAGAGCCATTTCTTCAACATCGAGCTGTGCAAGCAGTGCCCCTTGCGAGAAGGCTGCTACAAGGACGGGGCCAAGTCGAAGTCCTACAGTGTGTCATTAAAATCACGGGAGCACAGCGACCAGCTCGAATACGAGCAGACCGACGACTTCAAGGACCATCGCCGGAAGCGCTTCGCGATCGAGGCGAAGAACAGCCAACTGAAGAACCCGCAAGGTCTGGCGCGCAACAAGTCGTCAGACCTGAAAGGCATGACGTTACAGAGCGTGATGGCGATCGTCGCGGTCAACCTGAAGCGGATCATCGCCCTTCAAAAAGAAAGAATAGGATGAGGGCAAGGAAAAAAGGTGGATTGTCCCGACGTGAGTCGGTCCAATCCACCTTTTTTCAGTTCACGCTCGGATAGAGCGGAGGTTTTTCAGTGCCCTC
>NZ_JACSLP010000023.1:0-2365 GCF_018618175.1 Exiguobacterium sp. s50 | reverse complement strand
TGTATTTTGCAATACAAATGTGCACAATAATGCAACGAAAAGTACAGAACTTTGCCAGCTGGGTTTTAGTGTTTCGACAACGCATGCGTGACACGATAACTGTCACCTGTAAAGTTTAGTATGTGAGCGTGATGGATGACGCGATCGACGAGTGCCGCAGTCAAGCGCGCGTCGCCAAAGATGCGATTCCATTGGCTGAACTCAAGGTTGGATGTGATGATCAGGCTCTTTCGCTCGTACCAGTCGGTGATGAGATGAAACAGAAGTTCCGCAGATTCTTTTGTGAGAGGGAGATATCCCATCTCATCTAAAATAATCATATCTGCCGACTCGAGACGAGAATGGAAGTTGCCTAGTTTTCCATCCCGCCAGGCCTTGTTAAGTTGCTCGACGAGTTCAGAGACCCGGAAGAACCTCACCTCATAACCTTTGTGACAAGCTTCTCTCCCGAGCCCGATGGCCAAATGGGTCTTTCCTGTACCCGGGGACCCTGTCAGAACGACGTTCTGTGAGTGCTCGACGAAATTCAGTGAGGTCAGTTCGTCCTTATCTAAATGCTTTGGGAAGTAGATGTGATTGCCCCAATGATAGTCGTCTAGTGACTTATTGTTGATGAATTTTGCCTTTTTGATTAACCGTTGCGCTTTCGCTTCCTCGCGGAGGCGCATTTCCATCGAGAAAAGCTCCGTGAGAAACTTTTCAGGGGATTCCGTTGGAATCGATTCATAGATTTCAGCGACATAGGCAAGGCGGAGCGATTTGCACATTTCTTTTAGGCTCATACTGCACCACCTTCTCCCCAAGGCCGATTCAGGCTATCGTACTTGCTCCAATCCACATCATAAGGATGGTCCTCAACCACGGCTGGATCGTCGTCCTCGCTCAGTAGCTCGTATAGGCGTTCATTGATCTCGAGGATTGGATAGAGTGCGAGCTTGGCTCGGATCCAGGCCAGTCTTTCCTGCCGAACGAGTAAGTTGGGTACGCCCAGGTACTCTTTGATTCTACCCGGCAGATATTCGGAATAACGGGAGTGCCCGAAGCTTCTCGGCTTCTTGTGCCAAGTGCTGATGATGTTTTCCCATGGGAGCGCACGCTTTGTCATCATGTAGGGACGTTTTTCTTCGTAGAGGATTTCTCCGTGAAGTGAGAGAATCTTCATCGAATCCCACCTTAAGATGGCGCGTACTTGCCCATGACGAGCCCCTGAAGGGATCAAGACTTTCGTCTTATCGATCGTTATTTCGCCGTACTTGTTCACCTTGAACAGTTCTTCTTTGAAGACGGGGAAGTCTTCTTGCGGCAATCGCAATAGATGTCTCTGCTCTTCTTCGAACAACTCACGGATCAGCACATGCTTTTCGTAATGCACTCTCTCCATGTCATCCCGTAGGGAAGCTGCGAGTTGCCGGTTCGTCGAATCGTAATCATGCATGACAGGGGCTGGGACAAGAAAATTGTACCGAACGTATCCTACCTTGTTCTCGACACTTCCTTTCTCGTTACCTCTGTAAGGATTACAGCTTTGAACTTGGAAGCCGTAATGTGCCATGAACTGCAGGAAAGCATCTGTATAGATCGCCTCTTCTTTTGTCGTTCGTGGTTGGATGACTGCGGCGGGGAGATTATCGATTCTGAGCTGTTGCGGTACACCACCGATTTCTTCAAAAAGCATTTTGAGTCCCGTCAAAAAGCACTCTTGGTTTTCTGCGGGCAGGGCGACAGCTGCTGTGCGGTTACTGAAGGGCAGGCTCATGACGAGGCATTTTACATCGACCGCATGACTATCTTTGACGACTTCCATCGTCCCGAAATCTACCTGTGCCTCACCCGGAGGGTGTTGCAATCGTTCTTGCCTTGTGTCGTTTTCCTCCTCGCTCGTCATATGCCAGCTCTTGATGAAATTGCAGACCGTCCGGTAAGAACCCTCGAATCCGTTCGCCACCAGCGTTTCATAAAGCTTTTTATTCGTTCGTCTTAACTTTTTCTGAAGCATTTGATCCTCGGTCAACCAATCCTCGACCATCTCGCCCCATTTCGTTCCGTACATCATGCCTCTCTTGGGGCGAATGGTTTCACTCGGCAGTTGAGCTGAATCCGCGTATTTTTTTACCGTCCTCCAGTTGAGGTCTAGATTTTTAGCGATTCGATTGATCGAATGTGATTTGTGGTTTCTCAGATATTTGATACAATTGATATCGGACATTGCTAGCATTCCTTCCATCTCCTAACGTTCTTGTGTCGCAACTTAAACGTTAGGGTGAGATTATGGTTGCTGGCAAGTCCTTTTTCTTTTCTAAAATAGGAGTGCAGAGTTGTGTACGTTTCCGTTGCACACTTCTGCACTCCTATTTTGCATTACACA
>NZ_JACSLP010000022.1:0-2997 GCF_018618175.1 Exiguobacterium sp. s50 | reverse complement strand
ACGCAAAAACACCTCCGATGCTAGCACTTTTTTAAAGTGTACCACTGCGAAGGTGTTTTTATATTGTCTCAAAAATTTAGGTTAGCCCACTGCCTGAGGATGTTTTTTTATTCGTGTGAATGTGATTGGCGTTTGTTATATTTTTCGTCGAACTCTTTACCTTCGAGCGATTGGTCGATCGTGAGCGGTTCGTCGCAATGCATACATAAGTCGACCCGACCGAGCATCTTTGTCTGTTTCTCACAATTCGGACAAGTGACGACGATGGCTTTCGTGGATGCCATCCCAATAATAAAGTAGAGTGCTGAACTCGATAACACCATCACGAAGCCGAGCAACATGAAAATAATCATCAGCCATGTGATGCTTTTCGCCAACAGGCCGAGATACATGACCCCGATTCCCGCAAAGACGAGCAACAACGCAAGGTTTCGAGCGCGGTTGATTTTATTCCCCCGTTTTTTCATTTCGTAATCCCTCCATGTCTGTCTTTACTATAGCTCATCTGCTCGACCGTGAGAAGTTCATACAATCGTTGGCAGGAGAATTTTAAAAGAAGGCGAATCATTTTCGTATCAGATTATTGGGTGGACGTTTGAAGTTCATCATATAGAAAGAAGGTATCAAGGTGACTATGGAGTATGCCACACGCACAATCTATTCGGAATATGCAGCCTTGAAGACGACGCTTGGCATCATCGAAGTGAAGAAGAAACGACCACGCGATCCGTTGACAGACCAATCGGACCGGTTGTTGATTGTGATTGAAGCCAAAGAAGAACCGTTCTGGACAGTGAAACACTATCAGGTCGGACAAGAAAAAATCATTCTCCATTTGGTGAGTGATTCGATGATGGACCGCTGGATTTTGATGAACGAGAATCGCCGGGCCATCCACTGGATTGAAGATGGAATGGTGTTGTTTGAACGAAATACGTTTTTATTAGACTTGCGACAACGTCTTCGTAATTTCTCAAACGATGAGCAACGTCTGCAACTATCGCTTGCTTTTGCGAAATTGCTGCGACGCTTTGAAGACGGCCGAAGCTTATTTTTGCAAGAGGAACACCAAGACGCCTTCACCCAAATTCATCATGCCTTGACTCATTTGGCCAGATTATCGGTCTTAGAGGCCGGGATTCATCCTGAAATCGTATTATGGAAACAAGTACGCACACTCGATTTAGAAATATATAAACTCCACGAGGAACTCGTGAGCGGACAAGAGTCGCTTGAACAACGGATTCACTTGGTGATTATCGGAATGGAACATTTGATTCAATCAAAAGTGTTGCCGGGCACGCTTCTGCTACTGCAAACGATGCAACAACGCGACGAACCGTGGGCGTTCTCGGAATTAATGGAACACCCAAACTTGCAAGCATTGAAAGTCGACCTAGGTAGCATCGTCGGGTTCCTTGTCCGCAAAGGATATGTCCGTTCGGTCGCGCGACCGACAAAAGGTGTTGGGGTCGAAGCCATCGCCTATGAGATCGCCTAACTATATAGAAGCGAATGGAGTAGTTGAATCAGATGAAAATCGTTAAGTTTATATTCGGTAGTGTGTTGATTGTGCTTGTGACCGCAGTCATATCGGTCTTTACAGCACTCTTTACGATGGGCAATCCGATTGCAGGAGGACGCCCGATCCTTTGGACAATTTGGTACGTTGCCGCTTTATTAATTCTCATTATGGCGCTATATGACTTCTCGTCGTTAACGAAGGGGCAACTCAAACGAGTCGGATTGATTGGAACCGTGATTGGAGTCGTGTTCTTCGGTTCAGTGAAAGGGTACTACGTGTATACAGAAGGTTTGCGGATTGAAGAACGCGGTGTTGAGTTGTTTGACTATCAACCGTTTGAAGAAGAGTCCGATTTAGCTAAGCTCGATGCGCCATCTTCGTTTAAAATCGATTCAAATCTCCCACGCCTCGATGGTGCTACGGCACTCTATCCACTGTATGCGTCTTTTGTCGAAGCGGTTTATCCTTCTAACGAATATAATCCGTATAGTACGGAGGAGAGTCCTGTCGTCTCGACGACGACGGGAGAAGCGTATGATCGGTTGATTCAAGGGAAAACGGACATCATCTTTGTCGCCGGACCATCAGATCTTCAAGTGGCCGCGGCTAAGAAGGCAGGTGTGGAGTTCAACATGACACCAATCGGGCGCGAAGCGTTTGTCTTCTTTGTACATGAAGACAATCTAGTTGACTCGCTTAAATTAGACGAGATTCAACAAGTGTATGCCGGAGACATCGATAATTGGAGTGAGGTCGGAGGCGAGAATGATCCGATTCGAGCCTTCCAACGTCCAGAAGGAAGCGGGAGCCAGACGGCCTTGCAGCGGGTGATGGGTGATCGTAAATTAATGGCTGCACCCGTTGAAGATGTCCCGGAAGGTATGGGCGGTATTATCGAACAGACGGCCGCATACACAAATCATAAAAATGCGATTGGGTTCTCTTTCCGCTTCTATGCGACCGAGATGGTCGAAGATCACGACATTAAATTACTTCAAGTGAATGGAATCGCTCCAACGGTAGAAACCATCGCTGACGGGACGTATCCGATCACTTCTGAATTTTATGCCATCACGACAGAAGAGAACTATGAAACGCATAAGCCGTTTTTAGATTGGATGACATCTGAAGAAGGGCAGGCATTGGTGGAGCGGACGGGCTATGTGCCGCTAGCGAAAGATTGAAGCGTTGGGCCTCATGACGGGGCTCAACCTTTTTTATTTTTTTGTAATATTTCTATTGACGAAGTGGTAAATAGAGATTATAGTTATAAACGTTGTCACGGCGAAAGATTATTTCAGTAAAACAATTTGTGAAAAAAGTTGTTGACGCGGAGATAGACGACGTGATAAATTAATGAAGTCGCCAAGAGCGACAGACGAACTTTGAAAACTGAACGATGAGGCAAAAAAAGTTTTACAATGTTTGAATGAAGCGCAAGCTTCGTCATTTTTAAAGAGCTATATCAAATT
>NZ_JACSLP010000021.1:0-3006 GCF_018618175.1 Exiguobacterium sp. s50 | reverse complement strand
TTGTTCCTTGAAAACTGAAGATTCATCAAGACATCAAACCAATTATTTCACATATGGTCCGTGAGGACCGTGTGTCTTAGACGCTAGATCAAGGTAGAAAGGGCGTACGGTGGATGCCTTGGCACTAGGAGCCGATGAAGGACGCGACGAACAGCGAAATGCCCTGGGGAGTGGTAAGTACACATTGATCCAGGGGTATCCGAATGGGGGAACCCACCGCCGGGAGACTGGCGGGACACCCGTGTGAATACATAGCACGGCGTGAGGCAAACCCGGGGAACTGAAACATCTAAGTACCCGGAGGAAGAGAAAGAAAATTCGATTCCCTGAGTAGCGGCGAGCGAAACGGGAACAGCCCAAACCAGGAAGCATGCTTCCTGGGGTTGTAGGACACTCTATACGGAGTTACAAAGGGATAGGATAGGTGAACGACCTGGAAAGGTCGGCCAGAGAAGGTGACGGCCCTGTAGCCGAAATCGTATCCCCTCCAGAGTGGATCCTGAGTACGGCGGGACACGTGAAACCCCGTCGGAATCCGGGAGGACCATCTCCCAAGGCTAAATACTTCCTAGTGACCGATAGTGAACCAGTACCGTGAGGGAAAGGTGAAAAGCACCCCGGAAGGGGAGTGAAACAGATCCTGAAACCGTATGCCTACAAGTAGTCAGAGCCCGTTAACGGGTGATGGCGTGCCTTTTGTAGAATGAACCGGCGAGTTACGATGGCGGGCGAGGTTAAGCCGATGAGGCGGAGCCGCAGCGAAAGCGAGTCTGAATAGGGCGCATCAGTCCGTCGTCGTAGACCCGAAACCAGGTGATCTACCCATGTCCAGGATGAAGGTCAGGTAACACTGACTGGAGGTCCGAACCCACGCACGTTGAAAAGTGCGGGGATGAGGTGTGGGTAGCGGTGAAATGCCAATCGAACCTGGAGATAGCTGGTTCTCCCCGAAATAGCTTTAGGGCTAGCCTCGAGGTGTAGAGTTCCGGAGGTAGAGCACTGATTGGACTAGGGGCCCCCACAGGGTTACCGAATTCAGTCAAACTCCGAATGCCGGCAACTTGTACTCGGGAGTCAGACTGCGAGTGATAAGATCCGTAGTCGAAAGGGAAACAGCCCAGACCATCAGCTAAGGTCCCAAAGTGTATGTTAAGTGGAAAAGGATGTGGCGTTGCACAGACAACTAGGATGTTGGCTTAGAAGCAGCCACCATTCAAAGAGTGCGTAATAGCTCACTAGTCGAGTGACGCCGCGCCGAAAATGTAACGGGGCTAAACATACCACCGAAGCTATGGATCCCGTAAGGGATGGTAGGGGAGCGTTCCAAGCAGCAGTGAAGCGGTATCGTGAGGAGCCGTGGAGCGCTTGGAAGTGAGAATGCCGGTGTGAGTAGCGAAAAGAGGGGTGAGAATCCCCTCCGTCGAAAGCCCAAGGTTTCCTGAGGAAGGCTCGTCCGCTCAGGGTTAGTCTGGACCTAAGCCGAGGCCGAAAGGCGTAGGCGATGGACAACAGGTTGATATTCCTGTACCGCCGTACCACCGTTTGAACGATGGGGGGACGCAGAAGGATAAGGTAACCGTGCGACTGGAAGTGCACGGACAAGCAGCGAGGCCGTCGGGTTGGCAAATCCGCCCGGCACACAAGGTTGAGCTGTGACGTGGAGCCCGTAGGGCGAAGTACCGGATTTCACGCTGCCAAGAAAAGCCTCTAGTAAGGAGGTCGGCGCCAGTACCGTAAACCGACACAGGTAGGCGAGATGAGAATTCTAAGACGCGCGGGATAACTCTCGTTAAGGAACTCGGCAAAATGGTCCCGTAACTTCGGGAGAAGGGACGCTTATGGCAACATAAGCCGCAGTGAATAGGCCCAAACGACTGTTTAGCAAAAACACAGGTCTCTGCTAAATCGCAAGATGAAGTATAGGGGCTGACGCCTGCCCGGTGCTGGAAGGTTAAGGGGATGTGTCATCGCAAGAGAAGCACTGAACCGAAGCCCCAGTAAACGGCGGCCGTAACTATAACGGTCCTAAGGTAGCGAAATTCCTTGTCGGGTAAGTTCCGACCCGCACGAAAGGCGTAACGATTTGGGCACTGTCTCAACGAGAGACCCGGTGAAATCATAGTACCTGTGAAGATGCAGGTTACCCGCGACAGGACGGAAAGACCCCATGGAGCTTTACTACAGCCTGATATTGAGGCTTTGTACGCGATGTACAGGATAGGTGGGAGTTTGTGAAGCCGGAGCGCCAGCTTCGGTGGAGACACCCTTGGGATACCACCCTTTGCGTATAGAGTCTCTAACTCGCAGCCGTGATCCGGCTGGAGGACCGTGTCAGGTGGGTAGTTTGACTGGGGCGGTCGCCTCCTAAACAGTAACGGAGGCGCCCAAAGGTTCCCTCAGAATGGTTGGAAATCATTCGAAGAGTGCAAAGGCAGAAGGGAGCTTGACTGCGAGACCTACAAGTCGAGCAGGGACGAAAGTCGGGCTTAGTGATCCGGTGGTTCCGCATGGAAGGGCCATCGCTCAACGGATAAAAGCTACCCTGGGGATAACAGGCTGATCTCCCCCAAGAGTCCACATCGACGGGGAGGTTTGGCACCTCGATGTCGGCTCATCGCATCCTGGGGCTGGAGTAGGTCCCAAGGGTTGGGCTGTTCGCCCATTAAAGCGGTACGCGAGCTGGGTTCAGAACGTCGTGAGACAGTTCGGTCCCTATCCGTCGTGGGCGCAGGAAATTTGAGGAGAGCTGTCCTTAGTACGAGAGGACCGGGATGGACGCACCGCTGGTGTACCAGTTGTTCCGCCAGGAGCATCGCTGGGTAGCTACGTGCGGACGGGATAAGTGCTGAAAGCATCTAAGCATGAAGCCCCCTCCGAGATGAGATTTCCCTTTGAGCAATCAAGAAAGACCCCTCAGAGACGATGAGGTAGATAGGTCATGGGTGGAAGCACGGCGACGTGTGGAGCTGAATGATACTAATCGGTCGAGGCTTTGATCTAGTCTAA